>NC_016598.1 GCF_000236405.1 Blattabacterium sp. (Cryptocercus punctulatus) str. Cpu
ATTTTGAACTATAATGGGTATTTTTTAAATTGAAGTCCTGAGGCCCTTTTCTAGTCTTATAGACTAGGGACTATAGGTCGAGGAAATGAAACACTCGCCCCGTAGTGTGGGATATAAAATGGATGGTCATCGATAAGATAATAATAGTGGTCGTAAAAAGGACCACTATATTCTAAAATTTTATCTTTATGCTTTTGCTTTTGCTTTTGCTTTTGCTTTTGCTTTTGCTTTTTCGGCTTGTGCCAATTCTTCAATAATTTTTTTTAATTGAGAATCTTGATTCATTAATTCTTCAATCTGTAGACGAGATTTTTCCTTTTCTTCATTTTCCAAATACGAAAGAGGGGATGAATTAGTAGGATCTGCAGGAGGGTCAATGGCCATTCCAGGAGTATTAGTTTTTTCTGGGTCTTCTTCTGGGGGATGGCCTCCAGTTAAATTATCATCATGACATGATGTAAAAAACATCATGGATAAGATAAAAAAAAATAGTTTTTTCATTTCAGATCAATTTTTTTTGGAATATAAGTTTTTTTTTGAAATATTATTCATACATAAAAGATTATAATTAAATACGATAAAGATGAGTGTCCTAATCAAAATACGTAATTTATCCCATCATATTTTTCCATATTATGCTACAGAAGGAGCAGCCGGTATAGACTTACAAGCCTATCTGGAAAAAGAGATTATTATTCCATCTATGGAAAGAAAAATCATAAAAACAGGTATTTTCATAGAAATACCTACAGGATATGAAGCTCAAATACGACCTAGAAGCGGATTAGCCTTACGTCATGGGATAACTGTTCTAAACAATCCAGGGACTATAGATTCAGATTATAGAGGAGAAATAAAAATATTACTCATAAACTTATCTAGTCATACTTTTACTGTAAAAGACGGCGATAGAATAGCGCAAATAATAGTTTACAAATACGAAAAAGTAAAATGGAATGAAATAAAAAAGAAATAAATTTTTATGGATTTTTCATTTTTATCAAAGCAAAAATAAGCATAATTCAATATATCTATATAATTATCTTGAACTTTATAAGCATAATTTTCTACTTCATAGAAACGTTTTTCCATTCCTTGAATCCTAAAAATTTTTTGCATAATTAAATCTTTGATAGAAGAAATGCTCAGATATTTCCAAGCTTCTTCATAATCCGAATTTTTTTTTTCCATAAGAGATTTAGCCTTTTTTATATATTGATCATATACATCTATTATTATTGTAGCAGAAAAAGAAAGCATAGAGTCTATTTTTTTTGTTGAATCATTATTCCTGCTAAAACAGAATAATTAACAATTTCAATCCAATTATTCTGATCTATTTTAATCAAAATATAATTACAGAACTTTTTAGGAATCAAGAACTTTTTTTTCAAAAAATGAGTTCTACATTCATTAGATATGACATCATATTGCATGGAAGTTTTATTGTTTCTCATTTTATACTAATCTGTTTTTTTTAAATACTGATCTATATAAATCTTTGCTTCGTCAAAATCATAACAAACATTCACCTTCCAATTGTACGAATTGAATATATCTATTATATGAATCTGATTTTCTGTTAATTTATTTGGTTTTATTTTGAATTCCAAAGCCATCCCAGTCCTACCTTTTTTTGGAATAGGAACCAATATATCCGGAAGACCTGGTCTTAATCTCATCACTTTTATAAGAAACCTCTCATAAGGAGTTCTTCTTGCTTCATTATGAGGATGAAAATAAAAAATATGCGGATATTCATAATCTAAATAATCACAAACAGAACTATGCAATAGTTGTTCTTTTCCTAAAGTATTGTACCAAGGTGTAATTTTTCTTTTCAATTTATATATCAAAATTATCCATAACCAATCATCTAAGACTCACAGGATACACATCCCGAATTTCCTAAATTTTCTTTCTTATTCTTTAAAAGAATTTCTAATATTTTTTTTTCTGTAGAAGTTTTTTGATCATCCAAAACAAAAAGATCTTCATTCCAATCTTCATTAGGCTTACTATATCCTGTTTCACGATTATCAAAAAAATCAGTTTGCTGTTCTCCAGATATCGTTATATAAAACCAACTCATGTTATCTAACATATTTTTATCTATACAATAGGCATCCGATAGTCCTAATTCTTTTAATTTAATATTGGCTCTATCTTTCATAAAATTTTTCAATTCTTCTCTCTTAATAGTTGGAATATCACCATTATCAAAAATTTGATCAATAAAAATAAATTCATTTTTTAATGCTAAATCCATTCCATAATAAATAGAATCGGCCACCGAATTTTTTAATCCATCATTTTCTTCACAAAATGTACGAAAAATCTTACACCCAGCTTCCGAATGAAGAGACTCATCCCTAACAGAAAAAATAATTTGTTGCCCTATACCCTTCAAACGATTAGATTTTCTAAAAGACAATAATACCGCAAAAGAAGAAAACAATTGAATTCCTTCTGCTGCAGCAGAAAACAAAGCAATACTCTTTGCAATCTCCTTTCTATTATACTTACCATGATCACTTTTTCTAATATCCATCAATACTTTCAACTTTTTCATGGTTGCTTCATCTTCTAAAAAAGCATGAAAATTATCTAACCCTAAAATATCATTCAAATAAGAATAAGCCACAGCATGAATCGTCTCAAAAGAACCAAAAGCTTGACCCATCATTTTGATCTCTGGAATGGGAAACCACTTGGGAATCATTTCGGACCAATAATTTCCCACTTCTGTTTCCGTTTGAGTAAAACCCTTTAATATATCTCCAATAACATTCTTTTCTAGATCCGATAAATTTTCATTCCAATCATGAATATCCGACTGCATGTTGATCTCCGTATGCAACCAATGCGCATTTTGTTGCTTAAACCAATACTCATAAGCCCACTGATATTCGAAAGGCTTAAAATTTAAACGATCTTTCGTTATACCCATTTTTATTCTTTCTTTAGCTCCCTAATCTCTAAATGTAATAAAAAATATTTAAAACTTTAAGAGAAAAAAAATGGCATCAATACGCGCCAACTAAATATATAAAACAAGTAAAAATAATATCCTTTTTTTTGGAAAAGTGGTCCTTGTTCGGAAATTGGCACTATAACCCCACCCTATCGCGCGCGTGCGTAAGCGTGCGCGTGGGCGATAACGTATATTAATACGTGATATTTACTATGGTTAATATTATATTATATTATTTATATAAATATTATTTATATATATATGCCTTTTTTTTTAAAAAAAATTACAAACAAAATTCGGATTAAAATTCATTTTTTTTACATGTAAAAAAATGATTCCAGGACTAACTAGTCGGACACTCGGATATGCGCGCGCGTGCGTAAGCGTGCGCGTGGGCGATAACGTATATTAATACGTGATATTTACTATGGTTAATATTATATTATATTATTTATATAAATATTATTTATATATATATGCCTTTTTTTTTAAAAAAAATTACAAACAAAATTCGGATTAAAATTCATTTTTTTTACATGTAAAAAAATGATTCCAGGACTAACTAGTCGGACACTCGGATATGCGCGCGCGTGCGTAAGCGTGCGCGTGGGCGATCCGATCAAAGATGGGGAAGCCCTAGTCCTCGACCTATAGTCCCTAGTCTTATAGACTAGGGACTATAGGTCGAGGAAATGAAACACTCGCCCCGTAGTGTGGGATATAAAATGGATGGAAACATTCCGGATAGGGGAATTTAAGGCTAGGATGTCCCATTTTAGGTTATGGATTCCTATGGGGTAGGGTACCCTACCCATTTTCATAAACCCCCCAAAAAAGATATT